>JAFKLR010000001.1 GCA_017304685.1 Sphingobacteriia bacterium
ACTATTCTACAATTTTAGAGACTACGCCAGCGCCTACAGTTCTACCGCCTTCACGGATAGCGAAGCGTAAGCCTTCATCCATAGCGATTGGTGATATTAATGTAATTGTTAATCTCACGTTATCGCCTGGCATAATCATTTCTCTACCTTCTGGTAAATCTACCATTCCGGTTACATCGGTTGTTCTAAAGTAAAACTGTGGTCTATAGTTACTAAAGAATGGGGTATGTCTTCCACCTTCATCTTTATTTAATATATACACTTCAGCTTCAAATTTAGTATGTGGGGTAATACTACCAGGTTTCGCTAACACTTGACCTCTTTCCACGTCTTCTCTTTTAACACCACGTAATAAGATACCTACGTTATCACCTGCTTGACCTTCATCAAGAAGCTTTCTAAACATCTCTACGCCTGTACAGGTTGTCTTGGTTGTAGCTTTAATACCTACAATCTCGATCTCTTCACCTACTTTTACGATCCCTCTCTCAATACGGCCAGTTACTACTGTTCCGCGACCTGAAATAGAAAACACATCTTCGATTGGCATCAAGAATGGTCTATCTGTTGGTCTTTCTGGAGTTGGAATATATCTGTCTACTTCTGACATTAATTTAAGAATTGCTTGCTTACCTATCTCGGTATCTTTTCCATCTAATGCTGCAAGCGCCGATCCTCTAACGATTGGTATATCATCTCCTGGAAAATCATACTTACTTAATAGCTCTCTTACTTCCATCTCTACCAAGTCTAATAATTCAGGATCATCTACCATATCCACTTTATTTAAGAACACTACTAATGATGGCACACCAACTTGACGTGCTAACAATATATGCTCTCTCGTCTGTGGCATAGGACCATCTGCTGCCGATACTACTAATATCGCTCCGTCCATCTGCGCTGCACCGGTGATCATGTTCTTAACATAATCCGCATGCCCAGGACAATCTACGTGCGCATAGTGCCTTTGCTCTGTCTCATATTCTACGTGCGCTGTATTAATTGTTATACCACGTGCCTTCTCTTCAGGCGCAGCGTCAATCGCATCATATCCCTTGAACTCCGCCCTACCAGCTTCCGCTAATACCTTCGTGATAGCCGCTGTTAATGTCGTCTTACCATGATCAACGTGACCTATAGTCCCTATGTTTACGTGCGGCTTATTCCGCTCAAACTTTGCCTTAGCCATCTCTTCCCTTCCATTACTAA
>JAFKLR010000002.1 GCA_017304685.1 Sphingobacteriia bacterium
TTCGCTTATCATCATCAGTTTCCACTGACCGAACGCAGATGGACAGCAGAAATAAACATCAACTTTTGTACATTTATCAGCAACAGTTCGGGGCTTGACAGAACATGGAATACCGCTACTGCACAAAGCCCTGTACGTTAGCACCAATTAAAAAATAATCAATGAGTTTTTTTAGAAGACTTTTTAATCGCTATAATTCAAATAGCATAGCCAAGACATCTCAAATGTTAAATGAAGATTACTTTTGGAAAATCATAGATGACAGCTTATCTAAAACAAATGACCAAGATGAGCAAAAAGAATATTTCATTAAATATTTGAAAACGTTGACACCTGCTGAAATTGTTGGTTTTAGACTCCGAACAGACAAATTATTGTATGATACATATAATTCAGAAATGTGGTGTGCTGGTTATATTATGAATGGAGGTTGCTCCGATGACAGCTTTCAATATTTCAGAAATTGGGTTATTTCAAGAGGCAAAGGTGTGTACTACAAAGCCAAACAAAATCCAGATTCTTTAATAGCGGAAATTAACGAGGATACAGAATTTTATGACTTTGAAGATTTTTGGTACGTTGCACTAGATGCTTTTAAAAATAAAACAGGGAAAGACTTGTATGACTTCATTGACGAAGAAAAATTCAAATTTGGAGAAGGGAATTATCTCAATTTTGACTTTACTTGGGAGGAAGAGAATCCAGATAGCATGAGAGCTATATGTCCAAAATTGTTTGCTAAAATGTGGAAATAAACTGTGGCTAACAAAGCATTTAAGCAAAGTCGGCGGACGACAACGCAATTACTCATCTGTTTTTCGCTAATCAACTTTTTCAATAATTTCATCAACATATTTCCAAATTCCGCCTCTGCTTAAATGCGGAATCGTTGGTTGCTACTTAAAGACATTTAAAAATGGATATTAAATATTTTAATTTATTTGACGGCTCATTAGAATTCCATTCCGACAAAATAATAATTTTCGACAAAGCAAAACGCAATAGAATATTTCTTTTGGTTGGTGTAATTTCTGGGCTAATTTATTCGACTACGACACTACTTAGAGGATATAGGCAAAACGATAATTTACTTATATTATTTGGACTCATCTTGACTATTTCTTGGACAATAACTTCAATTTTAAGGCGTAAAGAATTTCAAAAAG